>NZ_BCNW01000002.1 GCF_001571385.1 Methanofollis ethanolicus
CCTTCAGGAGTGCGACCTCCACATTCCGCACCGCGGTCAGGTGGTCGAAGAGGTAGAAGTTCTGGAAAACCATCCCGATCTTCTGCCGGAAATAGTTGATCCGGGCGCCGGAGTTCGTCACCTCCTCGTCGTTCAGGAAGACGCGGCCCTGGTCGGGCAGGGTCAACTGGTTGATGCACCGGAGAAGCGTGCTCTTCCCTGTGCCCGAAGGCCCGATGAACACCTTCGTCTCCCCTTTCCGCACAGCGAAGGAGACGCCCTTCAACACCTCACGGTCGCCATACGCCTTGTGGATCTCCTCGACGCGGAGGATATACTTGTCTGCACCCATTTTTATAGAGCCCCCTGTCCGAAGCCTGGAATGCTGGTCTTCTTTTCAAGCACGGTGAGCACCTTCATGCCCGCGTAGTTCAGGAGGATATAGATCCCGGCCGCGGCCAGATAGATGGGCATTGTGATATAGGTCTGCGCCACGATGTATGTCGTCCGTGTCAGGAGTTCCTGCACCCCGATCGCATAACAGATGGCCGTATCGGTCAGCACCGTCGGGTACTCGTTCGACCATCCGGGCAGGGCGATCCGCATCGCCTGCGGCAGGATGATGTGCCTGATCGCCTGGAAGCGGGTCATGCCAAGGGACCGCGCCGCAGTCATCTGCCCCTCGCTGATCGACTGGATCGCACCCCGGAAGATCTGGGACTGATACGCCGCCCCGCGGAGACCGAGTACCACAACGGCCACAACAAAAGGAGGGGCGTTACCCATGTTCAGCGAGGGGAAGATGCCCAGGAAGAAAAGGAAGAGGAGCACGAGCACCGGTAGACCCCTGAAGAACCAGACATATACCGAGATCACACTTTTTATCAGCCTGCTCCCGTAGATCTGGCCGAGAGCCATGGGAAGGCCGAAGATCAGCCCGACCCCGAGAGAGGCCAGGACAAGACCCAGTGTTTCTATAAGACCCCCGAAAAGGAAGGGGAACCAGTCCAGCAGGATAGCTATGACGTCCATGTTCAGTCCCTATCGACCGTGTCCGGGATCGGCCAGACCCTCAGAATTTCGGAAATCGTTTCGAATACTCATACTTTGCCCGCATTTGAGAAAAGGTTTGGGGTTTGCCGCTGCTTCCGGTTGGCGAAAAATGGGGAATGACGGGGATACCGCCTCAGTTCATCTCGTATTTCTCAAGGAGTTCCTGCCACTTCGGCGATGCCATCAGTTCGGTGAGTCCCTCATTGATGGTGGCGAGGAGTTCGGAGTCATCCTTGCGGATGGCGACACCATAGTTCTCGCCGGTGTAGATCTCGCCGATGATATGGGCGGGCTTGCCCTCGATCGCACTCAGGTGGGGGGGCCGGTCATAGACCGTGGCATCGATCCTCTCGTTAACGAGGTCGGTGATGGCCAGCGGGAAGTTGTCGTAGAGCTTCAGGTTCTCCTTCGGCATCTTGCCCGTCTCGATCAGGTTCTCCTCGACCCAGTAGGCACCGGTCGTCCCGCGCTGGGCACCGATCACGGCCTTGCCCGCCTCGATATCGGCCATCGTAACGGCGGAGTTGTTGCGGATGGCAAAGGACTGGTTGATCGTCAGGTACGGAATGGAGAAGTTCACCGCTTCCAGGCGCTCGGGGGTGATGGTCATGCCCGAGTAGACCATGTCGATCTTGTGGGCATTGAGTGCCGGGATGATACCGTCCCAGTCCATCGGCTGGATCTTCACGCGGAAGCCTTTCTTCTCGGCGATCCACTGGATGGACTCGACATCGAGACCGGTGATCGTGCCGTCCTTCTGGATGGATGCATAGGGCGGGTACGCCCCGTCGACACCGACCACATAGAGGGGCGTCTCATTGACGCCGCCGGTTTCAGAACCCGGGCCCGCAGGAGTCTGGCTACCGGTACAGCCTGCAAAACAGGTTGCAACGGCGAGCACGAGCACCAGCAGGACACCGCACATCTTCGCGTTCATTGATGATGAGTTAGGCATGAGGTTAATTTATCCTTTATGACTTGATGAGGGACAGGCCCCGCCGGGCAGCAGGGGAGAGGAACAGAGAGATTATCCGAAGATATGGCAAATTGTGCGACATAAACATAAATCATCAGATATTTGAAGAGCAATGAGCAGAAAATCACGCAAAAAAGAGGGGGACGAAAGGGTCAGTCAGAGGCCTTTTTCTCTGCTTCCACGCCATTGCAATTCCTGAGGGCGTACGAGACGAGGAGCGAGAGAACGGGGAGGACGATGACCACTCGCCCAGCCGACGAGGTTGGCAGGAGAGGGTGCCGTCGCCATAGGGGTTGGCGATACCGTCGATAGTGTTGAGCACGATGGCGGTCCCGAGGAAAAGCGGGAGGACGACCCAGATACAGAGGTCCCACCAGCACCCGACCTTCCGGTCGGAGAACCGGTTGACGAACTCGCACATTTTCGGGGCGCCGTAGATATAGCCGATGACAATAGCCTCACAGAGGCCGATGAAGAGGATCAGGAAGTTGTTGATGTAGTGGTCGATGATTTCAAGCCAGTACAGGCCTGCATTGGTCATGAAGAGCAGGCCGACGACAGAGCCGACGACCGCGAGGATAAACATGGTCCGTGAACTCCATTACTGGTTGTCTGCCATAAATATACCGGGAAATAGGTTTCCGTCACACTAAGAGGTCATCCCATAACTCTCGTTCACTCCCCCCACCTCTTCATGCAGGGATCGGGAGAAAATTCATGATCGGGTCGATATCTTCCTGAATTCCCTGAAGAACTGTGCGAAACCACCCCCTTCCCCTACCTCTCTGCCGGGGGACTGACGCCCCCGGACCCCCGAAACAGGATCGGGTCGGGGAAGAGAGAGATCCTGATGAAGGAGATTGCCCTCCGCCCCCTATCGCAATGAGGGGGGGTGCGAGCGTTAGCGAGCATGAGAAGACGAAGTCTTCGAGGGCGGGGGGTGAAACACCCCGGACAAGACGCCAGAACAGGATTTTTCGGCTTTGTAGAAATCCTCCTCCATCGGTTGATAGTGCGTGCCGATCCTCTGCCTTCCCCTTCCCATTCGCCGGGGGACTTTTGCCCCCGGACCCCGCGCGAGGATTGGTCCCGGGAAGAAAGGGTCGGAGTCCTGGAGGAGGAGGCCATCCCTGCCCCTATCGTAATGGCAGGGGGTATGGGAGGGCGACCGACGGGAGTCGAGAAAAACGTAGTTTTTCGAGCGGCAGCCCCCCTGGACCAGGCACTTCTGAACAGAATTTTTTCCCCTATCACGTCAGGAAGTACTTTCCCGCAAGGGTTTACCATGAAAATGATCCCGAAGAACGTCTCTCCGGGTTTGCACGGAACTCTGACTCTCATCGAGCATCCCCTTTCAGAGATGGGAGGTCCGCATTCTGCCTTCCCGGCCCTATCGCACTGCGGGGGTCCGGGGGCAAAAGTCCCCCGGCGCGAGCGTGGGGGAAGGCATGTTGACCAGCAGACCACAAAAACAATTTTCATAGCGTATGCTTGAGTCCCCCGAGACTCATGCCCGATTCTACAGAGCCGATTTTTCAGAACCGAATGTGCGTCCTTTCATCGGCGTGCATGAAGGTTCGGATCAGTTCTGGGATGACCTCAGAGAAAAACAGGGGGTTCATCTCCCGGAAAAACCGGGGATGGCAAGTTTCTTCTCCAGGACGCCGGCCGCGACCGTCGCAATGCTGACGAGAATGAGGTAGAAGATCCCGACGAGGGTAAATGCCTCGAAATAGACGAAGTACTTCGCGGCGGCAATCTTCGCGGCCCCGGTCAGTTCCGTGACCGTGACCAGGTACGCGAGGGAGGAGTACTTGATCAGGTAGATGAACTCATTGGAGACGCCGGGGATCGCACGGCGGAGGGCCTGCGGGAGGATGATATAGCGGATCGACTGCCAGCGGCTCATGCCGATGGCCTGGGCTGCGATCATCTGCCCCTCCTTCACCGAGAGGAGGGCGCCCCTGATATATTCGGAGTTATATGCCCCATTACAGAGGATGAAACCGATCACCGCCGCCACAAAGGCCGGGAGGGTGATGCCGAGAGACGGGAGTCCGAAGTACAGGATGAAGAGGAGCAGGAGGAGCGGACAACCCTTGAAAAAGATGATATAGCCGCGGCAGAGGCCGGAGACGATCGGGCCGCCGTACGTCCTGCCGACGGCGATGGCGATCCCGGCCATAAGACCGAAGGGGGCGGCAAGGGCGATCAACTGGAGGGAGACGATCCCGCCCTTCAGGAGGGCGGGGAGAAGGACCCCCGTAAAAAAAGTAACGTCAGTCATTCTCTTGTCCAGAACCGTCTCCGAAATCTCCGAACTTCCCTATGAACTTCCGCATCCGTGCAAATGCCGGGTCATCCCTGACCTGTGCAGGAGAGCCGCGTTCGGTGATCTTCCCGTGCTCCATGAAGAGGATCTCGTTTGCCACCGACAGGGCAAATCCCATCTCATGAGTGACGACGAGCATCGTCATCCCCTGGCGTGCGAGGTTTTTCATCACTTCGAGCACCTCGCGGGTCAGTTCCGGGTCGAGGGCCGAGGTCGGTTCGTCGAAGAGGATCACGTCGGGGTCCATCGCAAGGGCGCGGGCGATCGAGACACGCTGCGCCTGGCCGCCGGAGAGTTCGGCAGGATAGTGGTCGGCCCAGTCCTCCATGCCGACACGCCGCAGTTCCGCAAGGGCCTTCTCCCGCGCCGACGCCGCGTCCATCTTCTTC
>NZ_BCNW01000003.1 GCF_001571385.1 Methanofollis ethanolicus
GCTATATCGACGGGACGGAGGTGGCCACCAACCCGATCGAGGTGAAGAAGAAGATCGGGTACATGCCCGAGGACGTGGGCTTCTACGCGACCCTCAGTGCGGAAGAAAACCTGGACTATTCGGCGAAGCTCTATGGCATGGATGCTGCGACGCGGCGGACGCGTATCCCCGACCTCCTCTCCCTGGTGGGCCTGGACGGCGTGACGAAGGTCGTCGGGGGGTACTCGAAGGGTATGCGGCAGCGTCTCGGTATCGCAAAGGCCCTGATCAACGAACCGAAGGCCGTGATCCTGGACGAACCGACGGCGAACCTTGACCCTCAGGGCGTCGCCGACTACCGGCGGATCATCCGTGAGACGGCCGAGAACGGGACGACGGTGCTCGTCTCCTCGCATATCCTCTCCGAGGTGAGCAAGGTCTGCACGTCCGCCGGCATCCTTGCGCACGGGAGACTCGTCGCCTCGGGTCGGTGGGAAGACCTCGCCCGCGCCGGCGGCGAGAGCGGCCACGTGATCATCCGGGTCGAGACGAAGGCGCCGATGCCCGAGTTCTCCCACCCGTCCCTCATCTCCGCGGAGTACGCGGACGGCCACCATGCGGCGCGGCTCGTTGCGGAGACCGACATCAGCGACGATATCGCCGCGGCCGTCGGTCCCGCAGGGATCCGGCGCCTTGAACGCGACGAACCAGACATCGAGGACGTCTTCCTCTCTTACTATCACGAGGAGGCGACGTCATGAGATCGGCAGGACTGAAGGTGATCGCAGGGAAGGAGTTCCGCGACCACCTGCAGAGCAGGAAGTTCCACCTCATCTTCGGGGTCTTCCTGGTCATCGCGGTCATCGGCCTCATCGGCGGGGCTGTCGAGTACCAGAAACAGCTTGACGACTACAACAAGAACCAGGCCGCGGTCTCGGACGACGAGTTCGAGTCGCATTCGTACTTCTCCTGGAAACCGACGATCCTCTCGGCCTTCAACGAGATGACCACCCTGATGACGACGATCGGCGTGATCCTCGGGATCGCGATGGGCTTTGACCTGATCACGCGGGAGAAAGAGAGCAAGTCCCTGAAGATCCTCCTCTCGCACCCGATCTACCGGGACGAGGTGATCAACGGGAAGGCCCTCGGCGGCGTGGCGGCGATTGCCCTGGCGATGGGGATCGTGCTCGTCATCTCCCTGGCGATCATGCTTCTCTTCGGGATCGTCCCGAACTTCGAGGAGACGGTGCGGATGTTCCTCTTCGGAGCGCTCTCGTTCCTGCTCGTCTTCTCGTTCTTCGCGATCGCCCTCTTCATGTCGACGGTCGCGAAGGACAGCGGGAGCGCGATCATCTACACCCTGATCATCATGATCGTGCTCTCGTCCCTCCTCCCGATCTTCACGTACGGGTCGGTATACACGGCGGTCTTCGGCCAGCCCCCCGATCCCCCGGAAACCTCCTCCATGATACGGTATGGTGGAGGAGGCGTGTACGTATCGTCGGCGGTGGCGATCGATGTTGAGGGCGTGAAGAGCGACCCGGAGGTCGACGAGGCCTGGCAGGAGTACGAGGAGAAGTCGCGGGCCTACTGGGAGCAGAGGCAGGCGGTCAACGATGCCGTCTCTCTCCTCTCGCCGACGAGCAACTACCAGAGACTGGCCCTTGCCGTGACCAACCCGCAAATGGCGCAGATGATGAAGAACAGTTACGACCCGATATCTGCCGACGATGAGATACCGCAGGACGGGTTCTCCGCGCTCTTCGCCCTCCTCGGCGACATGGCAAAGAACATCGCCGCGCTGATCATCACGCCCGCCCTCTTCTTCGGGCTTGCGTGGGTGCGGTTCATGCGGGAGGACGTGAGATGAGCGCTGGAACACGGGTTCCCGCCCTCCTCCTTGCTCTCCTGATGCTCGCCGCAACGGTTCTGCCTGTGGCGGCGGCGGACGGGGCGGCGTCCGGGACGGTCTCGGTCACCTGTGACTTCCCCGGTCAGGTTGTCGAGGCCGGGGAGACAGCGACTTTCTCCCTCACCGCGGCGAACAACGGGGCCGCGGCGACGAGCGGCGATCAGATCAAACTGTGGACCGAGAACTTTGTCGGGAGCAGGAACTGGGAGATGCGTTTTGTCGACGGCAAGACCGAGGTGAACCGTGTCTCCATCCCGCCAGGCGGGTCGAAGACCGTCACCCTTGAGGTGGAGACGGCGGCGGACACGCCTGTCGGCGACTACCCGGTAAAGGTGCATATCGGCGACGGCTCGATCTGGCTCCATGTGAGCATCTCGAAGACGCACACCGGCGAACTCGGCACTCTTAACCTCCTGGTGACGGACAAGGGCGGGGAGAAGGTGAAGGGTGCGACGATCGAGGTCTACCGCGGGAATGAACACGAGGCCTTCGACAGGGTGATGACGACGGCCGACGGCCGGATCAGTACCGGTCTCCCCCAGGACGTCTACCGCCTGGTCGTCACGAAACCGGGCTTCCTTTCTGTCGAGAAGAAGGACGTGAAGGTGAAGTGCGGGATCACGGTCGACGCCGGCACGGTAATGCTGGACAAGTCCTCGTACGCGGCCGAGGTGACGGTGAAGTCCTCCTTGATCACGACGCCGGCAGGAAGGAACCCGACCTTCGAGATGAAGCTGCGGAATGTCGGGAAGGCCGACGACACCTACCGTCTCTCGACTGACGGTCTCCCCGAGGGCTGGTATGCCAGGTACAAGGAGAGCGCCGCGGATACGAGCGACATCTCGGAGATCCTGGTCCCTGCCGGAGAGGATAAGTCCCTCTTCCTGGAGGCGATCCCGCCGTACGGCACGAAGGTCGGCGACTATTCCTTCAATGCTGTCATCGAGTCTTCGTCCGACTCCTATACCGAGGACCTGACGGCGAAGATCAGCGGGAGTTATGAGATGAGGCTCTCCGCGGACAGGTACCGCTATGAGGCGAACATGGGTGAGACCCTCGAATTCGACGCCTCGGTGCGGAACATCGGCAATGCCGGTGCCCTGACCGGGATCCACTTCGAGGTGAGCGCGCCGCAGGGCTGGAAGGCGACGGTGACGCCGACGAATATCACGAGTCTCCAGCCGGGCGAGTCGAAGAAGGTGAACGTCAAGGTGGTGCCGCCGCCGAATATCGTCGCCTCCGAGTACAAGGTGACGCTGAAGGCGGTCTCGGACCAGGGCGAGCAGAGCGACGACTTCAGGATCGTCGTGAAGGAGCAGTCCTTTGCCGCGATCCTGGGTCTTCTCATGCTCGCCGGCATCGCGGGCGGGGTCTGGTACTACTTCAGAAAGTACCAGCGCCGTTGATCTTTCTCCTCCTCTTTTTTTTGTGTCAGCCGTACCTTTCCCGACAGATAGACGTTCTGCACAGAATCGTTTTATAAAAGGGGCGCCATGGATCTCCACAATCCAAAAAAAAGGACTGGGAAGCCATGATACGATGCGAACATCTGACGAAGGTCTATAATGACGTGCCTGCCGTCGACGATCTCTGCCTCGATATCCCCGAGGGCGAGGTCTTCGGGCTCCTCGGGCCGAACGGCGCGGGGAAGAGCACGACGATCCTGATGGTGATCGGCCTGATCGAGCCGACCTCGGGGGCG